>NZ_JBFEGI010000031.1:0-521 GCF_047228905.1 Sporosarcina sp. 179-K 3D1 HS | reverse complement strand
TTGGCGCGCCCGACAGGAGTCGAACCCATAACCTTCTGATCCGTAGTCAGACGCTCTATCCAATTGAGCTACGGGCGCATTTGAAATAACTGGTGCCGAGAACCGGAATCGAACCGGTACGGTAGTCACCTACCGCAGGATTTTAAGTCCTGTGCGTCTGCCAGTTCCGCCACCCCGGCAAAATCTGGAGCGGAAGACGGGATTCGAACCCGCGACCCCGACCTTGGCAAGGTCGTATTCTACCACTGAACTACTTCCGCGTTAAAAATGCGGGTGAAGGGAGTCGAACCCCCACGCCTTACGGCACTAGATCCTAAGTCTAGCGTGTCTGCCAGTTCCACCACACCCGCATATTAAATTAAAATGGTGAGCCATGCAGGATTCGAACCTGCGACCCTCTGATTAAAAGTCAGATGCTCTACCGACTGAGCTAATGGCTCGGATGATGGTGCCGGCGAAAGGACTTGAACCCTCAACCTACTGATTACAAGTCAGTTGCTCTACCAATTGAGCTACACCGG
>NZ_JBFEGI010000030.1:0-603 GCF_047228905.1 Sporosarcina sp. 179-K 3D1 HS | reverse complement strand
AACCTTCATCGGTTGATCGTTCTGCCATAGCGATATGGCGTCCGGATCGTCAAAAAGTATTGCATGTTCAATCACTAGTGTGATCGACTCGGTTGATTACTTGTGTTTGTTGCTTTCAATGTCGTTTTATCCAGTTTTCAAAGAACAAGTTTCGAAGAATCATCTGAACGATGAACCTTCAAAACTGAACGCAAAACGTCAACGTATGAACCAACGGTTCATATTCCGTAATTATCCTTAGAAAGGAGGTGATCCAGCCGCACCTTCCGATACGGCTACCTTGTTACGACTTCACCCCAATCATCTGTCCCACCTTCGGCGGCTGGCTCCCGTAAGGGTTACCCCACCGACTTCGGGTGTTACAAACTCTCGTGGTGTGACGGGCGGTGTGTACAAGACCCGGGAACGTATTCACCGTGGCATGCTGATCCACGATTACTAGCGATTCCGGCTTCATGCAGGCGAGTTGCAGCCTGCAATCCGAACTGGGAACGGTTTTATGGGATTGGCTCCCCCTCGCGGGTTTGCAGCCCTCTGTACCGTCCATTGTAGCACGTGTGTAGCCCAGGTCATAAGGGGCATGATGATTTGACGTCATCCCCA